>DASVRW010000001.1 GCA_036388415.1 Candidatus Saccharimonadales bacterium
GCTGTTTGGCACCTCGATGTCGGCTCATCTCATCCTGGAGGGGGAGCACCTTCCAAGGGTCCGGCTGTTCGCCGGTTAAAGAGGTACGTGAGCTGGGTTCAGAACGTCGTGAGACAGTTCGGTTTATATCCGCTGTGGACGATAGGAAATTTGAGAGGATTTGCCCCTAGTACGAGAGGACCGGGGTGAACGCACCGCTGGTGTACCAATTGTCATACCAATGGCATCGTTGGGTAGCTATAGTGCGGACTAGATAAGCGCTGAAAGCATATTAAGCGCGAAACTAACCTCAAGATTAGATTTCCCCATGATCCCCCAGAAAGACTATCTGGTTGATAGGCGCAAGGTGGAAGTGCAGTAATGCATGCAGCCGAAGCGTACTAATAGGGACATTGACTTTTTACGTTCTCTCATTCGGTCATTGCACTAATTTATTAGCGTAGTGGTTTGAATGAGAGGAGTGCAATTTGACTAGTTATTGGTGTTCATCACCGTTTCACAAGCTTAAGAACTTTGTGAAACTGATATTCACAATATGTTTGTCACTTGTTTATTGATTATCTTATCCGTGCCATTTGTAATATCAATGGGCACCGATTGGTCCAGTCATTTTTATGGCTGCTCCTATTCGGTGCCCATAGCATGAGGGAAACACCTGTTCCCATTCCGAACACAGCAGTTAAGCCTCATAGCGGTTACAATACTTGGGTTTCGAACCTTGGGAAAATAGCACGGTGCCGAATTATAAAAAAGCCATCCTTAACGGGATGGCTTTTTTCTTTTGTAGTAAGCCATTTAGCCGGCCGAATTAAGTCTAGTTTTGCAGAAAAATGATTATTTATGTAGTACATACATATACTAAATATGATTAGATTCTCAAACCATAAAGGGTTTGACTATGCTATGAAAAAGCTTATACTTAAGTAAAATACTAAATAATTAGGGCCTATCGATGATAGACAAAAAACAAATGCAAAATATAAACAGTTTTTTACAAAAGCGGGTGGTACAGCGTTTTAGTGTGGTCGCTGTCGCCCTTGTGGTAGTCGGTTCAGTGGCCTACTTCGGTGCCAATAATAGTAATTCAAGTCAAGCTGCTGGTGTAGGTACACTTTCCGTAACGCCAGCTACCGGCACCTTTACGACCGGCTCAAACGTTAGCGTAACCATCTCTGAAGATAGTGGTACTGACCCGGTTAACTCCGTGCAGGCTTCACTGCGTTATGACGCAACGAAACTACAATATGTCAGCATGACTGAAGGCACGGCGTTTTCAACGATTGCAGCCACTAGCACTGCTACGGCTGGAACAATCCGGGTTGGACGTGCAACAGCGGCTGGCAGCTCGGTAACTGGCAATAATGCAGTCGTAACGGTTACCTTCAGGGTACTTGGTAATACCGGTACCACGGCTTTGAACTTTGATCCGGCCTTCTCATTCATTGTTCGGAGCACGGATAGCGTCAATATACTGACCTCCAGCACCACTGCAACGTATGCTATGAAACTACCGACACCAGCCATCTCTGCAGTTAGCCCAGCCAGTGGCTCGATCGCAGGCGGTACGGCACTTACTATTACTGGCTCAAACTTCGTCAGTGGTGCTACCGTATCCGTCGGCGGAGCTGCAGCAACGGCAGTAACTTTCGTCAGCGCAACAAGTATCACTGCAACTGCACCAGCTCATGCTGCGGGCGTGGTCACTGTAGCTGTTACTAATCCCGACGGTCAAGTTGCGTCACGGGCTTCTGGCTTTACCTACTTCGGACCGGCACCAACTATTACAACGGTGACACCGACCAGCGGTTTGCCAACTGGTGGGACTAGCGTCACTATTGCGGGTACAAACTTTGTAGCCGGCGCCTCAGTCAAATTTGGTGGTCTGAATGCAACCAACGTTATCGTAACTGCAACGAGTATTACTGCAACTACGCCAGCCCGCGCTGCTGGAACTGCTGATGTAGTTGTCACCAACCCTGACGGTCAGTCAGCTACCAAACTTGCAGGCTATACCTACAGGCTGCCAGCCCCAACTGTTACGTCTGTTAGCCCGACACGGGGTCTTGTAAATGGTGGTACCGTCGTTACAATCACTGGTACTAACTTCGTCAGCGGTGCGACTGTCATGGTCGGTAACGCTGCCGCAACGACCGTTACCTTCGTCAGCGCAACATCAATACGGGCTACCACGAGCGCTCAGCCAGCTGGTGTCGTCACCGTAGCCGTTACAAACCCAGATGGCCAGAGAGCAAGCCTGGCTTCCGGCTACACATATGTAAACTCAGCACCAACCATTTCAGGGGTCAGCCCAACCTCCGGTGCTATCGGTGGCGGTACTACGGTCACTGTTACCGGTACGAACTTCACAAGCGGTGCCACGGTTAAATTCGGCGCAGCAGTTTCTAGCAGTGTTACCTTCGTATCGGCAACGACACTAACAGTCCTCGCTCCGGCTGGAGTTGCTGGACCAAGCCAGGTTGTTGTCACCAACCCTGACGGTCAGTCAACGGCAGGTACTGCGCCAGTCTTCACTTATCTGTCAAATCCCGGTGACGCCAACAACGACGGCCGCGTCAATGCCATCGACTTGTCGATCATTCTGTCCCGCGATGCCCAGAACTATCCGCCAGCTGATTTCAACGGCGACGGTACGGTTGGCTCAGCTGACATGGCAATATTACTTGGTCGCTGGACCTGGTAATCAGCTTCGGCGCAGGGAACTCACGAGTCTCCTGCGCCGTAAACACCGGCACTTGAAATTGTCATCCCAGCGGCTAATGTGTCCAGAATTGAATAAAATAAACCGAACAGAGTCTCGGTTTATTTTATTTTCAGACTTTATTACAGGGGCGAACAAACGGAATATAAGCACTATGAGATATTTTACAGCTGCGCATAAGCTTTATAGGTTATTCTTATGGATAGTTTGAGGGGGACATATACCAACCCTCAGACGTAATACCTACAGGAGGAATGACTATGGCAGGAACACGATCTGGCGGCGAAGCAGCTGCTGCAACAAACAAGAAGAAGTATGGACCTGATTTTTACGCTCGCATCGGTGCGGCAGGTGGCAAAAAAGGCCGTAGTGGCGGCTTTGCTGCTGGCAAAGAAGGCCGCGAGCGCGCCCGCAAGTACGGTGCGATCGGCGGACGTTTGTCTCGACGCGGCAAATCCGAACTCGACGAAGCGGCATAGGGTCGTAGCTCACACAATCAACCCCTCGAGAAATCGAGGGGTTTTGTATTTTATAGAGTCACTTAATCCAGTCAAGTTACCGAAAATAGCCATAAACAAATTATAGTTGACAAGTAAACAATAGCGTGATATCATAAGCATAGTTTCGAGATATCGTAATGAGGGTTCTTCGTGCAGAGATGTGCGGAGAACTCTTTTTATTATCGAACGATTATAATTAACGGAGGTTTACAGCATGGCTGGAACAAAAGCTGGCGGCGAAGCTGCTGCCAAGACGAACAAGAAAAAGTATGGTGCTGATTTTTACGCAAAAATCGGTGCTAAGGGTGGCCGCTTAGGCCGCACTGGTGGATTTGCTGCTAACCGCGAGCTTGCTCGTGCTGCTGGCGCTAAAGGTGGCCGTATTAGCCGCCGCACCAAAAAAACTGAAGCCTAAACAGCTAGTAGTTGACATGAAAGCACCCGGTTTGTCCAGGTGCTTTTTGTTTATATATTCGCTGTTGCTAACGGCGGATCTGGAGTGCAAAAACTGGCGGTGCTTTCTTGTGCTGGGCACGGCGGTACGCCCGGCAAAAGCGCGACGGGCTGACTTGCCAACGGGTATGACAGTTGAAGCAGCGGTAATGGTTGCTCTCGTCAGCCTGCAGGCACTGCGTGCCGCAGCCAGGACAGAGTGAGCGGCGATACAGCCAGTCGCGGTAGGTATCGAGGCAATCCTGAACATAGTCATCGTCAATAGTAACACCGTAATCTGCCGAAGCCACCAACGCATGATTCCAGGCGGCAACTTCGAGGTGTAGTAGTTCGATGTCGGCTTTGTAGGAAGTATGGCCGAGTAGGGCATGGCTGGTTTCGTGAAGCAGCGACCAACTGCCAGACTGCTCATGCATGCGGCGGGCATCGTAGAAAACTTCAGATGTTTCAGGGCACCAGTAAAATGACGGCCCGGCCACGAATTGTAATTGCGGATGAGCAAGCGCTAGACGTTCAACCAGTTCAGTCATTTAGACAGCCCTCGGTATGCGGTGATGAATTTCCGGGTGATACAGTGATTTAGCCAGATCATAACAGCCGTACAGGACGGCTTCGTCCGGCCGTTCAGCTGATTTGATCGGTGGTATCGGCACGAGCGGGCTGGCAAACTTGTCCAGTTCGGCTACGAGGAATTTCTGATAACGGTCAAAGTAGATACCGACGCTACCTCCGATGACAATGATATCTGGTTCGGTAAGTGCGATCAGCTCGATCAGGCCGCGGGAAATATCGCGGGCGATAGCATGCCATGTTGCCGTATCACGAACCGGGATGTCCTGCGCAAATTTACCGTAGCGGCGAACAACGGCACTGCCGGCAGCAAATGACTCCCAGCTGACCAGCTTGTCCTGATGTTCAATAATCATTTGACCGGCTTCGCTGCCAGCAAAATTAGCATCGATTTTGCCGCCGACAACTAGACCTGCGCCGATACCGGTGCTAATTGTTACGTACAAGACTTTGTCGATATGCTTGATGAGCATTGCCTCCGATAGGGCTGCCAGGCTCGGATCGTGCTCGAGGACGACGGGGCAGTGTAGGATCTTTTCAATATCATGCTGAATCGGTACATCGCGCCAGGGAAGATTGCCAAATACCCGTCCGATACCATGCTTGCGGTCGATACGGCCTGGTACGGCGACGCCGGCTCCATGAAAGTCATGGTCGCCAAAATCTTTGACGGCTTTTTTCAGCTCAACCAGGAAATCATCGTACTGCTTGGGGGTGGGGATGCGTACTTTTTGCAGAATGACACCATTGTCATCTAGGCTCGCCGCCAATATTTTACTACCCCCAATATCGATGCCTACATACATTAGCTACAGTATAGTACTACTGCTATAGAATTGGGTAGCCTTATAATACCAATTTTACAAAATTACAGCTTTTGCAGGCAGTATGGCAGTACCTTTTACGACCAGGCCAGGGCCGGTAACTTTACCTCTGATACGAAAAGAGGTATAATTAAGCTAATCTTACAGATTATGGCAATCTGTTCCTCACGGAGGATACTCGTTGCTATGGCTGAAGAAATACATTCGAAGGAGGCACTTAGAAAATGCCAACAACAACTACAGCGGATACTGACGCTCCAGCCGAAACGGCCAGTAAAAATAATGCTCCTATGAGTATGGATGAATTACTCGCGGCAAGCGAGCTCAAGCAGCTCGAAGCCGGTGATGTCGTCGAAGGGACTATCACTTCGGTCAAGAAACACGAAATGTGGATAGATCTCGGCGCCCGTGGCGTCGGAGTTGTCATGCGCCGCGAAATCGGTCATGGCCAGCCACTCGAAGTCGGGTCAAGTATTACAGTCAGCGTTATCGACCCTGAAATGGACGAGGGCTACTCGCTGCTCAGCATGAAGCGGGCTGCCAAGGACCGCGGCTGGGACGAGCTGCAGCGCGTCTTCGATGACGGTGACGTTGTCGAGATCGTACCTTATGACGCAAACCGTGGAGGACTGCTTGTCGAACTGGAAGGTATCCGAGGTTTCCTGCCTGTCTCACAGCTGGCTGCCGGCCATTACCCACGGGTATCCGGTGCGGACAAGGACGAAATATTGCAGAAGCTCAATGCACTCGTCAATCAGACACTGCGCGTCCGCATTCTCGATGTTAGTCGCAAAGACAACAAGCTTATTTTCTCAGAAAAAGAAGCTGTTAAGGGTGATATGCAGGCCCGCTTAACCAGCCTCAAAGTTGGTGATGCGGTCGAAGGCGTCGTCACTGGTGTGATCGACTTTGGTGCTTTCATCAACGTCGATGGTATCGAAGGTCTCATTCACATTTCCGAGATTTCTTGGGAACGAGTCGATGATCCTCGCAATTACGTCAAAGTCGGCGACACCGTCAAGGCAAAGATTATTGCTATCGACAAAGATCGTCTGAGCCTCAGTCTCAAGCAGATGAGCGACGATCCATGGCTATCTGAAGTCAAAACCTTCAATAAGGGCGATGTCGTCGAGGGTAAGATTACCCGCATTACGCCATTCGGTGCATTCGTACAGATTAGTCCTTCAGTAGAAGCACTAGTCCACGTCTCCGAAATGGGCGGTGAAGACGGCGTTGATCCTGAAAAGATTTTCCAGCTCAACGAAAAGAAGCAATTCAAGGTTCTCGACATTGATGCTGAGAACCGCAAAATCGCGCTCAGTCTTAAAGACGCAAAATAGTATGTAAGTAATAAGTATTGGCTACTCAGCCGGAAAGGTGTGTCGACAACGATGGCAACTACTACAACCATTGAAATAGAAGAAAATATTACGGTCGGCACGCTGGCTGAGAAGCTGATGCTTCCAGTGAGCCGTGTTATTGGCGAGCTGATGAAAAACGGCGTTATGGCAACCGTCAATGAGCGTATCGATATCGATACTGCGCAGATTATTGTCGGTGAACTCGGGCTTGATGTCGAGCTCAAAAAGCAAGAGGAAGCTGCTCCTGCGGTCACGACCCGCGTCAAGCGGGCTATCAGCGACAAAGCCGTCACTCGGCCGCCGGTTGTCGCTGTGATGGGGCATGTTGATCACGGTAAGACCAGCCTGCTTGATGCTATCCGTAGTGCCCAGGTAGCCAAGGGCGAGGCCGGCGGCATTACCCAGCACATCTCGGCCTATCAGATCACGCACAAAGACCGCAAGATAACATTTCTCGATACACCGGGCCACGAAGCCTTCGCGGCGATCCGTGAGCACGGCGCACTGCTGACTGACATTGTTATTATCGTCGTCGCCGCAGATGACGGCGTCAAGCCGCAGACCATCGAAGCGATCCGCTTTGCCCGCAAAGCTGGTGTCCGTATCGTCGTGGCTATGAATAAAATGGACAAAGAAGGCGCTAATCCGAACCAGGTCAAAGGCCAATTAGCCGAGCAGGATTTATTAATTGAAGAATACGGCGGCGATATCGTCGTTGTCGAAGTCTCGGCCAAAACAGGCAAGGGCGTACCAGAATTACTCGATATGTTGCTCCTAGTAGCTGATGTCGAAGAGCTAAAGGCCGAAGTTGATCTGCCGGGTACCGGGCTCATTATCGAAGCTCATGTCGAACAGGGCCGCGGACCAGTCGCCCACGCACTCGTGGAGTCGGGAACCGTCAAAAAAGGCTCGTTCATCGTCGCCGGCGGCAGTTATGCCAAAATCCGCAACCTGGAATCTACCAGCGGCGAAAACCTCGCGCAGGCCACACCGTCGACGCCTGTCGTCATTACTGGCTTCAAGACCTTGCCGGAATTCGGCGATGAGTTCATCGTCGTAGACAATGAAAAACTGGCCCGCTCACAGTCGGAAGCAGTCTCAGCCTCCAAAAGCAGCGGCGGCAAACTCGACATGAACAGTACAGAACTAATTCGTATGATCAACCGCAACAACAAAGTCGAAGAGTTCAATATTATCATCAAAGCCGACGTGCAAGGTTCACTGACTTCTGTCATGGACAGCCTGAAGGCACTTGACACCGATGAAGTTGCCGTCCGCGTCGTCGGCTCCGGCATCGGTACGATTACCGAAAATGACGCCCACCTGGCGCACACCAGTAATGCCGTCATTTATGGCTTCAACGTTACGCTACCGGCTAATATTCGCCAGCACGCCTCCCGTGACAAGGTATCAGTCCGCATGTACAAGGTTATCTACGAGCTGATCGATGACGTCAAAGTCGAGCTCACCAACCGCTTGGCTCCTGAAGTCACCGAAACCGACATGGGCCGCCTGGTCATCCGCGGTATCTTCAATACCACCAAAACGGAGGTTATCTGCGGCGGCGAAGTGACCAAGGGCAAGTTAGTCGCACCAGCGCTGGCCCGCGTCGTCCGCGGTAATGACAAAATCGCTGATGTCGAAATAACCGGCCTCAAGCGCGGCCCGCAGGAAGCCCGTGAAGTCTTCGAAGGTGAAATGTGCGGCATGAGTATCAAGACAAACTCACGCCTCGATCTCCTTGAAGGCGATCATATTGAATTATTTACTCGCGAAAGCGTGAAGCGTTCACTATAATCAAAAGTAGTAAGGAATAGCAGCATATGGCACTCAAACTCGACAACAACCTACTAGAAGAACTCGGTCTCGGCGCGTTGCCGGATTCCGAAAAGCAGTTATTGCTGCGCCAGATATACGAAAAGCTCGAAATGAATGTCGGTATGCGCCTGGCTGACCAGATGAGCAACGAGCAACTCGACGCCTTCGAAAAATTTGTCGATGCCAGCGATGACAAGGGCGCCTTCCAGTGGCTGGAACAGAACTTCCCAAATTATAAAATGGTCGTCAACGAAGAATTTGAAAAATTAAAAGCTGAGGTAAGGTCTGTTGCTCCACAGATTTTGGCGAGCGCACAGCAGCAGGAAGGTGCAGCGCAGGCTGCAGCTGGCCCGGGAACACCGCAGGCCGGACAGATGCCAGCATCAGGTCCGTCGCCAGCACAAGCTGCGCCGCAGCAGTATAGTCCCGGTCCGCAACCGCAACCAGGGCAGCAACCTCAGCCGCAGTATTATCAACAGTCGCAACCCCAGTACGCGCCCGCACCGGGCACCGCAATACCCCAGAACGGACATTTGCAGCCTCAGTACGGTGCGCCCGCACCAAACGCTAATCCTGCGCAGCAGTACCCGCCGCAACAGGCAGGTCAGCAGTCTTATCCCCCCGAGCAACCACCGCAGCAGCCGCCAGCCGCCTTTACCCAGGCCTAAATAACCTCCCGTTATGCATAACACGAGCTGCTCATTGTGTTATCGGAAAAGTGTTGTGATTTCTCGCATCATCAAAATGTATAGAACTGACTTGAGAGTTAAATATTTTATAGTTGGTATACCGGTCGGCTGATAGTATTTCAGGATTGAGTTGAGGCTTGAGGTGCGTGCATCGGATAACTCCCTGCGCGCGATCAAAATGTATTATTTATGCACTCACTTAATTAATTTATATGGAGAACCTGACAATGTCACCAAGTTCAGTAGGACAGGAAACAATGCCTCGTCGCGTCAGCGAAACACAACCACCGCTCGCCGAATCGCAGCCTGACATATTAGTTACGGAGCCGACTGCGAGCGCAGAACAGACCTCGGAGCGTCCCTACATATTCGGACCACGCATCGTGCAGGCTTTAGCTGCCGCCGAGCACGTCGCAAGCGGAGAAGAATATACGAGAACCGCTGCATTTGGAGACACAAAATCTGGTACTTACGGTGTCATAGACGTAGATGAAAACGCTAGGCGGGGGATCCGATATATCAAGAACTTTGGCCGAGATATTAGAAAATCTCTTCAATCGCCCGTTGACCCTGACAATCCCGAGGCCACGATGCGCCAAGCACTCGAAGAAAAATATGTTGGCTTGCACCGTCAGCCCAAAAATGAAGACATTTCGGTGGCAGCCGTCAAATTCTTTCAGCGCAACAGTGACAAGGGTGGCATACTCCAAGCAGTCATTGGGAGTCGCGGCAGCAACTACGTACTGCACGAGCAAAGGACGTCTCCGCAGACGCCACCCATCTCTGACATCGTGCATGATTCAGAAGTGCCGACCAATGAAATTCAGACATCGGTCAGGCCCGTCCGCCCCGGTGAGCGCATTATAATAATTTCTAAGGCAGTGTTCGGTGCCCTAGGTGCTACCAGTTCGTCCGATCTCTTGAAAGATCTGGGAAAAATCCTGAAGGAAAATCCTGGTTCGAAAGATGCCGCCCGCGCACTCGCTTCCCGCGTGCCCTCGAGAAGAGGGGCATCAGCAGTGGTGATCGACGTACCAGACGGCCCCGGCTATGTCGGTAATGACGCGAGCGAAGTATTCGAACCACAGCGAACCGGACTGCGCGCCAAGATGCTCGGCGGCATAGCAGTCCCTGCAACTGTCGGTAGTTTAATTAGTCGATGGCAGGCACGTGGCGCAGAGGCAGGCAAGCAGCACATGCTTGGACAGCCTCCACAAAAAGTTACGGGTATTGGACAGCCTCCAATTGTTCCACCAGCCGACAAGCCTATTAGACAGAAAGTGAAAGAAAGAGTTCAATTCGGTCCACAATATCTAGCGGCATCTGGTGCAACTTGGCTTGCTGCGCGTAGAACTGGCAGCACGGCGAGCGCCGAAACAAAAACCGAGAAGCGTCGATTTGGAAAGAAGGCTTTGATTGCTACTTTGATCGGTGGAATTTTGATCTACAAATTTGGTGAGAATTTTGTTGACTTCGGCGATGGTAAAGATCAAGGCTTAGACATTTTAGGTGCACCGCTTCCGACGACAGCAGATATTGGTCAGGGGGATAGCTCCGGTTATGACTTAAATCCGTTCAATCAAACAACACTCCTTAACGATGATCCCGCCAATCCGACCGTCAGTACAATTGATCGTGACCCTGATATCCTGTCGGCATTCTTTGATGGCGACGGGTTTGACGGCGGTCTATTTACCAAAGACCCAGTAGTTGAGGTTACGGCTCCTAGAGTTAGTCCGCCAGTGGAAGTTTTGCCAGACAAAGAAATCGTAGAAGTGCCGAAAATCGAAATCAAGGAACCATGGACTCCAGATGGTTTTGAAATAGCAAAAGGCGAAGGTCTGTTAGAAACCATTCACGACCAAGGACACGACCTTGTCGGTCATAAATTCAATAACGAAATGACCGAAAGTGTACTTCAAAATGTGCAAGACACATTTGGAAACAATATAATTGAGCTACCGAAGCACACTGGGCCAGATACGTACGTTGTTAACCAAGATTTGCGAATTGCATCTCCGGGCGAAGCGCATTGGCGCACCGAAGCTATTGAGCGTTTCATCCACGACAATATCATTAAGGTTGCCGAAGAAACCAAGACACTTCAAAACGCTGCTTAGTTGGTATATCAAGCGAGCTGTTTCGTTGCCCGTACAGTTTGTAGGAGTTAGCGGCCGCGCGGCTTAGACCTTATAGCCCGCCAAAAAACTCTGCACGGCCATATCCGCCTTACCTGCGGGCTTGAGCCGGTCAATCGCTAATATGCCATCGCTGGTATAGAATCCGAGCCGTTTCGGCGGGTGCCAGATCGAACCAGGCTGTACATTGTCGGCGTCCGGAGGCACGCCTTCGACATGAGCTGCAGTAATGATGACGTCACGCTCGCCGATGCGAGTTCGGCTGCTCGGCCAGCCAGTGAAGGCACGAATTTCGCGCTCTAGCTGTGCAGCGGGTTTGGTAAAGTCCAAAACTCCGTCATCTTTGGTCAGTTTGCGTGAATAGGTCGGTTCGGGTGAGCGGCCCAAGGCGACTGCGGCCTCTTGCTGCGGATAGGGCCGGTTGACGCCCTCGATGTAGCGCGGCAGGGTGCCGACTAGTAGTGAATCACTGAGCGCGATCAGGCGATCCGTCAGATACGGTGTTGTCTCAGTGCCTTGCAGATCGTATATGCCGAATGCCAGCAACGGACCTTCGTCGAGGCCAGCTGTGATCAGCATCAGGCTGACGCCGGTTTGGGCCTGACCTGATAATATCGAAAAGGTAATTGGATCGGCGCCGCGCCACTGCGGGAGCAGAGAGAAATGGCTGTTGACGATGCCGAGTTCAAAGGCGTCGATGACGTCCTGGGCGATAATAATGCCGAAATCAATGACGATGCCGAGCCGGCTGCTAAACTGCTGCTCGGCGAATAGCTGCGATAGCTCACGCTTGTTGGTTACGGTCAGCACGCGGCCGACTGGCGCATCCGGCTGCTCACACCAATCAATGACCGGAAACGAGCCCTTAAAGTGCGCCGGACGGGGTTTGGTAATGACGGCTTCAATTGTGAAGTTTTGGGCCAGTAGCTTCAAGGACTCGGCAGCAACCGGGCCGCTACCAAAGAATACGACTGAAATATCTTTGGTTGTGAGCGGCATTTATTCGCCTGTGTCTTCCCAGAGTTCGGCATTGTCGCGGACGGTGTGTTCATAATCAAGCGGTTCAAGCTCGCCTTGGCCGGCTAGCTTATAGAAGGCCGCTGGGTTGTCTTTGATGTGGTCAACGAAGACGATGCCGTTGGTATGGTCGATCTCGTGTTGGAATATGCGTGCTAGGAAACCTTCGGCGGTGACACGGAATTCCTTGCCGTTGATTCCCATCGCCTTGACGCGGACCTTGGTGTAGCGGGGAACCATGCCGTAAATACTTTTGACGCTCAGACAGCCTTCGTAATCGGACTCCAGCTTGCCTTCGTATTTAGTGATGACGGGATTGATGAAAACGGTAAAGGTATGGTCTGATTTGTCGTCGAAGTTGTTGCGGATCACCACCACACGCTGCGGCACATCGATCTGGATGGCGGCCAATGCAACACCGACTTCGTGTTCGCGGCTGTTTTCCCAGTCGATTGTCGCTGCTTCCATGTCTGCTATCAGCTGCGTAATCTCGGGGGTTACGAAACTTACTTTTTGGGATCGTTGGCGCAAATGCGCGTTCGGCAATGTGATGATGTCGTCTTTTGTCATTAGCAACCATTATAACAGATGAAATACCGACAATTGGAGATGCAGCCTCCGCACCGGGTTACAACAGGTTGATCGGGTCAATATCATAATTCCAGCCGGATTTGGGCAGGATTTTGATGACATCGAGCAGGGCGGGCCGCTGCTTCGATTTAAGGATCAGCTGCCACTCGAATTTGTCGCCAGCTTTGCCATGGAATGATGGCATCGGGCCTTCGACGATGAGTGGCAATTTCAGATCTTGGATTACGTCATAAAATTTTTCGGATGCTTTTTCGGCGGATGCACTGGTGGCACGCCGGCAGGTCAGCTTGAGTAGGTAACAAAACGGCGGAAAATTGAACATTTTGCGCTCGGCAAGCTCGCTGGCATAAAATGTATCCCAATCGCGGACCAGAGCAGCGGTAATCACCGGGCGCTCGGGCGCATATGACTGTACAACGATACGTTGCCGCGCCAGGTGGCCACGCCCAACTCGCCCAATGACTTGCGCCAGCAGCTGATAGGTGCGCTCTTCGGCGGAATAATCCGGAAACGTCAGCGACGTGTCAGCGATAATGACACCGAGCGTGCTCAGGCGGGGCAGGTCCAGACCCTTAGCCAGTAACTGCGTGCCGACGAGGATATCGACATCACCGGCCTTGACGGCTTCGTAGTGTTGCTCAAAGCGCTCAGACTTTTTATTGTCGGTGTCGAATCGCATCACCCGGGCACTTGGATACAGCCGACGGACTTCTTCCTCGATTGCCTTGGTGCCGACCACCTTGAAGACGACATCGGCATTGCCGCAGTCCGGGCATGATGTTGGCGTGGCTTGTTTGAAACCGCAGGTGTGACACTGCAGTATATGTAGATCATGATGATAAGTGAGCGGCAGGTCGCAGTGCGGACAGACAGCTTGCCAGCCACAGGTATTGCACAGGATAACGCGGGCCGTCCCGCGGCGGTTGAGATACAGCAGGCTCTGTTCGCCGCGCTGCAGGCTGGCATGGATGGCTTTGATGAGCGCGCTCGAGATATACTGTGAGCGCCCAAATGCGGCGCGGTCTTTGAGGTCGACGACTTCCGTCAAAACGCTATTTTCGGCAGATGCGATATGCGCGTTTTGTAGGCCCATGTGCTGCATAGGCGCGGATTCAGAAATTGAATCGAGAGGGTAGCTAGCGCCACGAGCTGACCCCTCGGAAGATCCGAGGCGGTCACTCGTAGAGCGCACTCGAGAGGCAGTTTCTGAATCCGCAATCCCGCTTCCGACCGCCATCTGCCGCATGCGGAGTATTTTCTTATGCTTCTGCTCGGCGATATAGTAATCATTTATCGGCGGCGTAGCCGAGCCAAGTATCAGCGTCGCTGCGTGGGCCTGCGCCAGCTGCGAGGCGACGCGGACGGCGTGATAGTGCGGCGCTTGCTCATGCTTGTATGACGGTTCGTGCGATTCGTCGACGACGATCAGCCCGACGCGTGCCAGCGGGCTGAATAACGCCGAGCGCGGCCCGAGCACGATCAGCGGCGTCGTGCTCTTGATGATCTGTAGCCAGGTCTGCTGTCGGGCTTTGGGCGTAAGCTGCGAATGGACGACAATGACGCGCTCGCCAAATACCGCCCGGAAGCTGGCTGCCAGCTGGGATGTCAGGCCTATTTCAGGCGTCAGAATAATCGCCGACGTACCGGCGTTGACGGCCCGGAGCGCCAGCTCGATGTAGACTCTGGTTTTCCCGGTGCCGGTGTCGCCGTGCAGCAGGTACGTATCCGGTTGGTCTATGGCGTGCAGGGCAGCCGCCTGTTCGGCAGTTGGCGCTGGCAAGCCGACCGAGTGCATTGGAATGTCTTTGGTCGCACCAGCCGTTTCGGTGATTGTTTTGGGCGACAGGACGTTCGGTAAGATCTGCTGGGCTATCATGCCGAGCGGTGCCGGATAGTAGTCCCGCAGCCATGCCGTCAGATCGACAAGAGGACTCGGTAAGGGTGGAATGTCGAAGACTTCGAGTATATTGCGGGTCGTGAAGCGCGGTTTGCCGACCGAGCCGGTTATAACGCCCAGCACAGCCTGCTTCTGCATCGGCACCAGTACGACGCTGCAAAGGGCGATTTTATCAGGTGAGGCGTAAGTTAACGCTTCGTTGCCATGGTATTGAGCGCTCGACACGAGCACGGTGTAGTAATAGCTCACTTCTTTAGTATATAGAAACCTACAGAATCATTGTTGATTCGACAGCTAAAAGTCGCTATACTTTCTTATGTTGACGTTGTGCGAATGACAATGGTAACCGTAAGCATCACAGCTGAACGACGGTTCCTATACATCGCAAGCGTTCTCGTAACGGGGATTTATCAGCCAGTGCATAAGAGGCAATTAAGGGGAGTCGTGTATGCTTGACGTATTTATTACATCCAGAGTTCGTCGGAAGATCATTGTTATTTATGCTAAGTATCCTGATTTCAAAACGCATGTCAGAGGCCTGGCCAAATTGATTAAAGAAGACGCCGGCAACATCCAGCGTGAACTGAAACGCCTCGAAAAAGTTGGTTTCCTGATTTCCGAAAAGCAGGGAAACACCAAAATTTATTACACCAATAAGCAATTCGCCATCTTCAAAGAGCTGCAGAGTATTGTCCTCAAGTCGCAGCGCACGACTCAGAAAAAAACTGTTTAAATTTTTATATAGCCGAAGTACGGAGTGGAGTACAATCCTATCATGAATTCATTTAGCACGAAGAAATATCTGATTTTAGCGCTTGTATCCTTGATACTCGGCTTGGCAATTATCCGCTGGCATACGACGAACAATGTACCGGCCTGTATCAATACGCCTGGCTGCCAGTTTGACGGGCAACGCGGTACGCTGGGCGAGCGTATTTACGGTTACCCACTAGCCTACAAGAAGGTGACAACTTTCCGCCCGTCAGGAAATAATGCATCATCTAATAACACTAGTACGGCGCAGACATCTATCGAGAATCAGGCCTTTAGCGTGCCGAGCGTCATCATGAACACGCTGTTCTGGTTCGGGCTGCTGCATTTACTGGCCCGCTTCATAAAACCGCGTCAGAAATCTATGGTGAGCGGACATTCGCAGCAAGAAGACGCGCGAAACACTTGAAATAGTGTCACTACTAGAGTAGAATACAACAGATATGATACAAGTTACACGTAAAGACGGCAAAGAATCAACGGAGAACTTACTCCGACGCTTCAACCGCAAAGTACAGCAGTCCGGCGCTATCGCCATCGTTAAGTCCGGTCAATATTTCGAAAAAGGCATCAGCAAGCGTGATCGCCGCACCAAAGCAATTATTCGCCAGGAACGCAAAAACATCAAGGTCAAGAAGATCAAGCTCGGCATCCGCTAAGCATCAGCTCCCTGCACCTTGCGTAAACACCTCCACTGGGAGGTGTTTTTATTGTCCCGTCCTTCAATAACTCCGTCAACCGTATCCAAACACAGCAGTTTTTGCTAGAATAAGACGAACGGAGAAGATACTCATATGCCAAATACGACCGATACATACAAAGTCCGCATCGACAAAGACCTGAAGGCTGCTATGTTGGCTGGCGACAAGGACCGCGTCCAAGTCCTGCGCGGCCTAAAGAGCGCCATACTATACGTCGAAGTCGCCAAGGGTGCCCGCGACAATGGCCTGCCGGAAGACGAAGTACTAAGCATATTGTCTAAAGAGGCGAAGAAGCGCCAGGAAAGCGCTGATATGTATACCCAAGGTGGAGATTCCGGGCGCGCTGACACCGAGCTCCAGGAAAAGCAAATTATCGAAGCGTACCTGCCAAAGCAGCTGTCTGAAGACGAAATCAGCAAGATCGTCGATGAAATCGCTGCCGCAAACGGCGGTATTACAAAAGAAACTATGGGCGCGACGATTGCAGCCGTCAAACAAAAATCTGGCGGTGCGGCTGATGGCGCCATGATCGCACGGCTGGTCCGGGAGCGAATCTCTTGATACTCCTCATGGGCGTTGCCGGCGCCGGTAAAAGCATGCAGGGGCGTATACTGGCTGACGAACACGGCTATGCCTGGATATCGACAGGCGAAATTCTGCGCGTGCTCGTCACAGGTAAGCGACGCCAGGAAATGCTGCAAGGCAAATTACTGAGCGACGACGAAATCATCGAACTGATAGACAAAGTGTTTGAAATGATCGACACCTCGCAGCAGTTTGTTCTCGATGGCTTTCCGCGGACAATTCCTCAAGCTAACTGGCTGACAGAGCAGGCCAAAAAAGGCCGTTTTGAACTGAGCTGTATCATCAATCTCAATGCCAGCGAAGAGACAGTGATCAAACGTCTGACAAGCCGGGGCCGTCCGGATGACACCAAAGATGCCGTCTGCCGCCGGATTGAAGAATACCATGCAGTTACACAGCCGATTCTCAGTCATTTCAAGCAAGAAAATATAAAGGTCCACGATATTGATGGCGACCGAGACGCCCGTGCCATCCATGACGATATATTAAACCTGATCGATAACCCTGAGCCACTGGTCTAAACGCAGGTATGAATACACGAATCAAAACACCAACAGAAATTATTGCCATGCGAGAAAGCGGCCGCATGCTGGCGAGCGTGCTGCAAACGCTGAAAGCGCAGACAGAGGCAGGCATGTCGACCAAAGATTTAGCGCTGATTGCGGCCAGCGAGCTTGCAGCGCTCGGCGGCAAGCCAGCCTTCCTCGGCTACCAGGACTTTCCGGACGTGATCTGTATTTCTGTGAATGAAGAGGTGGTCCATGGTATACCTAAAGCATCAAAAATCATCCAGGCCGGGGATATTGTCAGCCTCGATTTCGGTGTGTTGTACGACAGGATGATTACTGACGCCGCGATCAGTGTAATTGTCGGTAAGCCACGCGAAGAACGGCATGCGCGGCTTGTCCGCGCCACCGAAGCTTCGATGCACGCCGGCATTGCGGCACTGCATGACCGGGTGCGTACTGGCGATATCGGTTCGAGCGTTCAAGCGGTGCTGGAATCGCCGAAACTCGGCGGCAAGTACGGTATTGTCCGTGATCTTGTCGGGCACGGCGTCGGTCATGAACTACATGAAGATCCCAACATTCCTAATTACGGCAAACCCAACACCGGCCCATGGCTGGACGCCGGGATGACGATTGCGATCGAGCCGATGGCGACACTTGGCACAGAGCGCGTCGCTATGGCGCCCGACGGCTGGACGATTGTGACAGCTGATGGTTCTTGGTCAGCCCATTTTGAGCACACCATACTTATTACTGAGGACGCCGCCGAAATACTTACCGAAGTGTAATCGCTGCAAACCCAAATCCCAAAACCTCCATTTTGAGTGGCAACCTGCGGGGCGGCCCCTAGAATTATTTTATCCTTAAGATAAAAAATTTTAGGGGCAGACAGGTTGACGAGGCTCATGGGCAGGTTTTGAGATTTGGGCTTGCAAAACTTGCTCAAATCGAAGCTGAAGCGTTATACTACTGAGAACATGCATAGCAATGCGGCACATAGTAACAGCGGCCAAAACATGGCTCATTTCATTGGTCTCGATATCGGCACATCGGCTGTTCGCTGTGTCGTCGGTATGATCGATACGAATGATGGCGGCAAACCGTCCATCATTGGACACGGATCAGCGCCCAATATGGGTGTTCGTAAAGGCGTCGTTGTTCATGTCGACGATGTTACCGAGGCGATTATTCAGGCCGTTACGGAGGCTGAGCGCTTGTCCGGTACACAGATCAACCGTGCCACTATCAACGTCAACGGCGTACACATCGAAGGCATCGATAGCAAAGGCGTGATTGCGATCAGCGCCGCTAACCGCGAAATTAGCACTGAGGATCGATTGCGCGTTGAAGAAGCGGCGACCGTTATCAAAATGCCGCCAAATCGTGAAATAATCCAATTTTTTGCTAAAAATTATAGCTTGGATGGTCAGCGCAATATCAAAGATCCTGTCGGCATGCACGGCGTACGGCTCGAGGTCGACGCTCATCTGGTAACAGCTGCCAGCCCGAATCTACGCAATCTTGATATGGCTCTCGAAAAGGCTCAGATCACGCCGACGCATCATACGCTATCGAGCCTGGCATCCGCCGAAGCTGTACTCGGTCGTCAGCAGAAAGAGGCTGGTACCGTCGTTCTGGATATCGGTGCTGGCACGACTAACTTCATCGTCATAGAAGACGGCGAAGTCCAGCACATCGCCGTCCTGCCGATCGGCGGCATCCATCTGACGAATGATCTGGCAATTGGACTCAAGACAGAGCTCGATGTGGCTGAGCGTGTCAAAGTCGAGCACGCGACACTCGGCGTACCGAAGCGGGCGACAGCAATTATCCGCCAGGGCGACCAGGATCATCACTTTGCTATGGATGACGTCAATATGATTGTCGAAGCCAGGGTAGAAGAGTTGTTTGAATACGTTAATAAAGAGCTGATTCGGATTCGTCGGGCGCGCAAATTGCCAGGCGGAATCGTCCTGACGGGCGGATCGGCCAAGCTGCCAGGGCTGGCTGATTTTGCCAAGGAACAGCTGCAGCTGCCAGCCCGCGTCGGCAAACTGCAATCGGTCACTGGCCTAGTCGATACCATTGATGACCCGGCGTACTGCACGGTTGTTGGGCTGATGTTACTTGATATGCTACTTTTGCCGGAAGCTCATGGAGTCGGTAATTACGGCGGTTCGAGCGCTAAGGCGTACCGGATGGTCGAAGGATTATTCGGCCGGTTTCGCAAATAAACACAGCGCTCCCGCTGCCTTGCTTATGCTTCATTGCAATTAATTTATCTACTGTATGCGCTGCTTGAAGCAATCGTGTTGCAGCCACAAATTTGCCGTATTTACTCGAATTAACAGAGTTAACATGTGAATACATTATGTGTTCAAAATCCCATATTTCCATGACGATGATTATGTAGGACGGGGGTCGGTGTGCGGCACACCTGATGATAGGCATTCAAACTATAAACACGTCATTAGCCCGTATAAATTATTGAACCGTTAGCGTGCATGCCGTATACTGACGGTATACACAACTAAACAGGTACTCTCCCCATGCCACAAGCAGTCGATCCAGCCATTGAAACATTCGCCCGTATCAAAGTGATCGGCGTGGGCGGCGCTGGCGGCGCAGCAATCAACCGGATGGTTGAAGCTGGCATTGAAAGCGTTGAATTCATTGTTATCAATACCGATGCCCAAGCGCTGCACCATTCGAAGGCTGCCGTCAAAATACACATTGGCAAGGATACGACGCGTGGACTGGGTGCTGGCGCCAATCCTGGCGTTGGCGAAGAAGCAGCCAAAGAATCACATGATGAAATCAAAAAAGCTATTGAAGGTGCTGATATGGTGTTTATTACACTTGGCGCCGGCGGTGGCACTGGCAGTGGTGCTGGCCATGTGGTTGCTCAGATTGCCCGCGATATGGACATTTTGGTCGTCGGCTTCGCGACCAAGCCGTTTGCCTTTGAAGGTGAAAAGCGCCGCCGCAATGCTGATATTGCCATCGAAAATCTGCGCAAATCAGTCGATACATTGATTACGATCCCAAATGACCGTCTGCTACAGACGATCGACCGCCAAACGCCGCTTCTCGACGCCTTTAAGGTGGCCGATGATGTGCTGCGCCAGGGCGTGCAGGGAATCTCTGATCTTATTACCGTCAACGGGCTGATCAATCTTGACTTCGCTGATGTCAAAGCCGTCATGAGTAATGCCGGTTCGGCACTGATGGGTATTGGCCGCGCCAGTGGTGAGAACCGTGCCGTCCAAGCGGCGCAGCAGGCGATCGATTCGCCGCTGCTTGAGGTCTCGATTGACGGCGCCCGCGGCATTCTCTTTAACATAATCGGCGGCAATGATCTCGGCATGCACGAAATTAACACTGCTGCCGAAACAATCACGGCTGCCGCTGATCCGGAAGCCAATATCATCTTCGGTGCGACCATTAACCCGGATCTAGAAGGCGAGATGATTATTACCGTTGTCGCCACTGGGTTTGATGCTGCTTATTATACTAAGCGCAGCGCTGCCAGCGAGCTCGGACTCGGGCCATCGGTGGCAGCCCGGCCAGTTGCCCCGGCCATAGCTGACGGATTACATAATTCAGCTCCGCTGCGTAGTGATGACAGTGTCATGTCTAGCCTCGATATGGATCTCGACGACCCAGCACCCCAGGATGATAGCTTTACCAGTGACACACCGATGCCGAATATTTGGGCAATTGATGACGACAGTCAGAATATACCTCAGCATGACAGCCATCATGATGCGCCGACGCAGCAACCAGCTTCGACGTCGTTATTCGGACCTGACAATACTGAAGATGAACTCGAGCGTCCTTCATTCCTGCGCCGCTTGCGCGGACGCCGCAAAAGCGAGACTGACAAGAACGACAATCAATCGACGATTTCTCCGTCTGATCCTGATATAAAATAAGTGCCCATCGTAGGCATAAGCGTAATAATTAATACAGCAGATTTTTGGCCTTCTGGTCTTGAAATACGCTAGCTGTAGGGTTATGCTTATAAAGCTAACACCACATGTAGTAAAAAATGCATGCAGGCTCGCACATTGGAAATTGAGATGTTAATGGGTACTTGAGGCTAAGCTGGCTCGGGATGTTTGGACTACGGCACATCGGAAGCGCCAGATGTGCCACCATGTGGCGCACATCTGGTGACCCGTACGTGCCAAAAGCCAAACGTGCCGACGGCAGCGCAGTAAAAAAAGGGGTATGAATATGAAATGCACCCAATGTCAGCTTCACGATACGAAGGTAATTGAGTCGCGCGACGTTTCAGACGGCGAAGCCATTCGCCGCCGGCGATTGTGTCCGGATTGCAATTATAGGTTTACGACCTACGAGCGCTTGGAGCGGCCGCAGCTGATCGTCATCAAAAATGACGGCACACGGCAGCTATTCAGCCGGGACAAGCTGCTGGCCGGACTGTACAGAGCTTGTGAGAAGACAACCGTGACCAGCATGCAAGTCGAGCGGATCGTTAGCGATATTGAGCAAGCATTGTATGCCTGTGGCGATAACGAAGTCGGATCAGGCAAGGTCGGCAACCTAGTGATGGAACGGCTGTCGCTCGTCAACGAAGTCGCTTATGTCCGGTTTGCCAGCGTCTACCGCCGGTTCAAGGACATATCGAGCTTCGAGCAGGAATTATCGCTGCTGAAAGGCAGGGATAAGGCGCATGATACGCCGGATCGTGAACAGAAATTGGATACCATCAAAGACTAAGTTCTTTGATGGCTCTCCCGGGTCTTTTATAGATATAAAAGATGTAGGAGAGCTATCGTCAAAGCCAAAGCCGCACAGAGTGCACGCTGCGTCAGTGACGAAACTCTAACAAAAACAACAAAATTATTGAGGGGTTCGACCGAGTGTGAGAGCTCGCCGGATTATAACAAGAGGGGAACAGGTATAAGTATGGGACAAGCAGCAAGCAGAACCGAAGCAGAGCGGATATACGGAAGGCTCTTTACGAAGCCACAGACCAAGGCATATGACAGCCTGACATGGAACAAACTTGATTCAGTTATTATGAATCCGATGACGCAGCAGCCCGTGTTTGAGCAGCTCGGTGTCGAATTTCCAGAAGGTTGGAGCCAGAATGCTATCAACATCGTTGCTCAAAAGTACTTTACTGGTACACCCGGCACTGACGAGCGTGAATCATCACTCAAAGATCTTATCAACCGTGTCGCCGATACTGTTGTGCGCCAGGGTTTGCAGGAAGGTTACTTCGTCAGCGAAACAGAAGCCGAAGATTACCGTGAAGAACTGAAGTACGTGCTGGCAACCCAGCGAGCGGCATTCAACAGCCCGGTATGGTTCAATATCGGCGCCGCGGAGCGGGCACAACAGGCCAGCGCCTGTTTCATCCTGGGCGTGCAGGACACTATGGATTCCATCCTCAACTGGTACACCGAAGAAGGTATGATCTTCAAGGGCGGCTCCGGCTCCGGCATTAACCTTAGCAATATCCGCTCCAGCGTCGAGCCGCTCAGCAAATCCGGTGGTACAGCCAGCGGCCCGCTCAGCTTCATGCGCGGTGCCGACAGCTCTGCTGGCGCCATTAAGAGTGGTGGTAAAACCCGCCGGGCAGCTAAAATGGTGATCCTGAATGTTGACCACCCGGATATCCTTGATTTCATCCGCTGTAAGATGATTGAAGAGCGCAAAGCCCGCGCCCTCGAGGCAGCTGGCTTCGATATGACGCTCGATGGCAAAGACATTTTCTCTGTTCAGTATCAGAACGCCAACAACTCGGTACGCGTCACTGACGACTTCATGAAAGCCGTCGAAGCTGATGCCGACTGGGACCTGAAGGCGGTTCAGACTGGTAAGACCGTTAAGACCATTAAGGCCCGAGACATCATGCGCGCCTTTAGTGAAGCTGCCTGGGAATGCGCCGATCCTGGTATGCAATTCGATACCGTCATTAATGAGTGGCACACCACGCCGAAGGCTGGCCGTATCAACGGATCAAACCCTTGCAGCGAATATATGCACCTCGATAACTCGGCCTGTAACCTGGCGAGCCTGAATTTGCTCAAATTCTTGAAGGACGACGGCTCATTCGACATCAAATCATTCATCCACACCGTTGAACTGATGTTTACGGCCCAGGAAATTCTGGTCGGCTACAGTGATTATCCGACCGCAAGTATCACCAAAAACGCCCGCGCCTACCGCGAGCTCGGTATTGGCTACGCCAACTTGGGCGCGCTGTTGATGGCCCAGGGACTGGCCTATGACTCCGACGAAGGCCGGGCGCAGGCAGCGGCTATTACGGCACTCCTGACTGGCCAAGCCTATGCGACAAGTGCCCGGATGGCACAAAAGGTCGGACCATTTGCCGGCTTCCATAAGGACCGCGAAGGTATGCTGCGTGTTCTGCGCAAGCACCGCGAGGCTGTATCGAACATCAACGCTGGTCTCGTACAGGAAGAACTGCTCAGCGCTGCAGCCAGTGCCTGGGATGATGCTGTCGAGCTCGGTGAGCTCTACGGCGTGCGCAACTCGCAGGCTTCAGTCCTGGCGCCAACAGGTACGATCGGTCTGATGATGGACTGCGATACCACCGGCATCGAGCCTGATCTCGGCCTGGTAAAATTCAAGAAGCTTGTCGGCGGCGGCACGATGAACATCGTCAACCAGACAGTGCCGCGGGCCTTGACGGCACTTGGTTACCGGCCGGCAGAAGTTGACGCTATCGTGCAGTATGTCGATACGGAAAAGACGATTGTCGGTGCACCACACCTGTTGCCTGAACACCTCAATGTCTTTGCTTGTTCAATGGGTGACAACAGCATTCACTATCTCGGTCACGTCAAGATGATGGCGGCTGTCCAGCCCTTCATATCAGGGGCGATCAGCAAGACGGTCAACATGCCAGAGGACGCCAGCGTCGAAGATATCGAGCAGCTACACCTCGATTCATGGAAAATGGGCCTTAAGGCGGTTGCTATCTACCGCGACAACTGTAAGGTCGCCCAGCCGCTCAGCATGATGAAAAAGGGCGGTGACGCCAATAACAATACTGCTGCACCTGAAGCCAGTGCGACCGCATCTGACGACGCTGCTACAGCTGGCGACAAGATCATTGTCCGTGGCGCTGTCCGCCGTAAGCTGCCACGCGTCCGTAACGGCAAGACGTATAAGTTCCAGATCTCCGACCTGGAAGGCTATTTTACCGTCGGTGAATACGAAGACGGCACGCCGGGTGAACTGTTTATCTCGGTCTCCAAGCAGGGCAGTACACTATCCGGTCTGATGGATTCATTCGCGATCAGCGTCAGCCATGGCTTGCAGTACGGGGTACCACTAAAATCGTACGTCAAGACGCTGCGTGGCACTTCGTTTGCACCGTCAGGCATTACTGACGACGATGATATCCGCACCGCCAGCTCGATTACTGACTACATCGTCCGCCGCTTGGCACTCGACTACCTTAGTTTCGATGATCGCTTGGAACTCGGCCTAGCCAGCTTCGACGACATGCCGTCGGATGAGCAGGTGAGTTTGCTCGACGAACCGGCTGATCAGGTTACTATCGACCCCTCCAAGGGTGATACGGCTGATCGCAATGCCGGCCCTAATCCGCTGACCAACGCCGAAAGTGGTGCAGCGGCCAAGCCAGCGCAGGTCGCCTTGGCCGCCAAGCTACCGGCTGCTGCCTCCCGGATTCAGTCCCCAGCCGTCAACACGGCACCTGGCCTGTCATCGGCAGACGCCAAGCTGAACAGCGGTGACAGTACTGCTCCGCTGTGCTACAACTGCGGTAATCAGACACAACGCGCCGGCAGCTGTTACGTCTGCTCAAGCTGTGGTTCAACAACCGGCTGTTCATAGCGCTGGTAACCCCACAGGACTGTATGTGTAAAATAAGAGGCCCGAGAGGGGCCTCTTATTTAATTAGTTGAGCATATGCGTCTGTCTCACGAGCGGTGTCTACTATAGATCTACTGTCAGTATATGGTGTTGAAAACGCTTAAGCTTGACCATATATGATATAAAATATATACTTGGAACTTATGCAAACAAGGAGGGTTCCTATTTTACATACTCATCAAATGGCTTTGAAGCTTGCGCTTAAGGCCATAGCTCGTCTCGGTAGAATCGATATGGCGTCGGCTAAACGCATCAAGCGTCAAAACCCGCTGCTCGAGACAGAGATCCATATCGAAGAGGAACTGCTCAACCTGCAGGAGTCACTTGACACCTATCATACGGCTGGCGATACTCTCCGCAGCTACCCGACAATGCAGTCGCATTTCCTGCGTGAAAAGGAAAGTATCTTGCAACACTGCGTCGGCTTGGTGGCCCGCATGCTAGGAGGCCGTAAGCTGCCGTATAGCTATACGGCAAAAGACGCTGATCGTGCAGTCCGCCGGCTAATCCAGTTACTGGTTGAGGACGCGCGGCGCAGCGGCCGGCGAATTGACAATGACATCATGGAAATATTCGTTCCATTCATGACGGTGCGTCAGCGCGTCAAAATGCGCCAATGGGGCATGGATCTGGTCGTCCAAGCATCGCAGCTGCCAAAGGTATACGATTTCGGTAATATGATGCTCCGCCGCGTCCGTCAATAGACGGGCTGCTGATTATTGCTTGCATTGAAAACTTGGATCAAGTAGCATGTAAGCATAAGTATAGTTAATAAGGTGTATTCCTGATGGTACGTGCGGTACGAACTCTAACGGGCAAGAGTAAAAGGGTAATTGTAATGACGGTGATAGCGCTGGCTGTAGGCGTAGGTGGAAGCATTGCCTCCTTGCAGTCGCATGCGGAAACGCCATTTGCAACTGCGGAACCAGAAAATGGTACGCTGAGCGCTCCGGCAGTGGCCGTAAATGACGCGGCTGCTTCCAACGGCAAAGCAGTGCAGTTTGCGGTAGGCAGTGCTCCAGGTGCATGTAATGGCGCCCTCAATACGCCGGGCGGCCCCGACAGTGCCGGCGTCTGTTGGCCGGCAGCCTATAACACTGGCTATCCGCGCGGACTGCCAGGCGATACGCGTACGCCAGTGACTCTGACGCCGTACACTGGGCTCTGTGATATCCGAACTGACAATCTAGTCATCGATTCTAAACTGTTAAACTGCGGCGGCATGTTGGTATATGCCCGTAATGTGACGATTAAGAACAGCAAAATTGTCGGGCATATCTTTACAAACTCTGCCACTGCCAGCCTGACGCTGATCGATACCGAAGTCGATGGCGGCTCTGGCCATGCGCGGTCGATTGGGGTTAATAACGTTACCTTGCTGCGGGTGAATGTCTACGGCAACCAGCATACATTACAGTGTAGTGAAAATTGCACCGCGACAGATTCCTACATGCACGACCAATATCCTGGTGGCCGTGACTTAGGATGGCATCAGAACAGTTTCCTGACAAACGGTGGCTCAAATCTCAATATGATCCACAACACTATGGGTTGCACTGGTGGCTGTACTGCAGTTATTGGGCTTATACCTGACTACAATATATCTGGGTTTACTGCTGACCATAATCTGATCGTTGCCTCGCCAGACAGTAGCTATTGTCTATACGGCGGCGGTAACTCTGGCAATAAACCAGGCGTTGCCAGTTCTATTGTATTTCGCAACAACGTTGTCCAGCGCGGTGCCAATGGCAAATGTGGCGCCTACGGACCAGTAACCTACTTCAACCCAAACTCACCTGGCAACCAGTGGGTTAACAATACCTGGTCAGATGGCAGTGTCCTGCCGTCAGCTAATTAGACATTATGAAGCGGCTACGTGCGAGACGACAAGTAATTACGGTAGCTGCAATTCTGCTTGTCAGTGCCGCGGGTACGATGTTCTATGTGCAGTCACGGGCTGCGACGCCACTGGTATCTGCTGAGCCGGAAGCTGGTACTATTAGTGCTCCAGCCGCCCGAATAAGCGATAATGCCGCGTCAGCTGGAGCGGCAGTCAAGTTTACGCCTGCCGTCGTATCGACGGCCAAGCCCTCAGCTGCCAACACTGGTGTACCGGCAGGTACGAGCCTGACGGTCGTCAGCGGTGATCAGGTATACAGCACGGCAAATCAGGTGATATCCAATGTGGATATACGCGGCTATGTGCAGATTACCGGCAAAAATGTTACTATTCGGAACTCAATTATCCGTGGCGGCATTAAGCCCTGCATTATGGGCAATGCCCAAAATTCGGCAGCTTTGTGGGTACGTGAAGACCTGGCGGCAACGGCTACGATTGAGAATGTGGAGATCAGCCCCAGCAACGCGACTGCCTGTATGGACGGTATTTGGGCGTCCAATAGCACGCTGACCCGCGTCAACGTCCACGGATCTGTTGATGGCATCAAAGCGCACAACAATCTTCGGATAGAGGACAGTTATATACACGATCTCGCGTATTTTGCGTCTGATCCGAACCAGGGCGGCCGAGCGACGCATAATGACGGCGTCCAATCGTACCAGTGTAATTCCAACATTACCATTAACCATAATACGATCGACCTCAGTACTTCAAGCGGCGGTAACGCAGCTTACCAGATAACGCAGGACTATAGCAAAGCCTGCAGCAACATCGTCATCAGCAACAATTGGCTGGACGGCGGCAATTGCACGATTAACATCGCTCACAAGGTTCTCGCCAGTCTGACGGGTGTGTCGGTGACGGGCAACCGCTTCGGCCGTCATCAAGGATTTACGAACTGTACGGTGCTGCTGTCTACCAGATCAACGCTAACTGCGTATAGTGGAAATGTCTGGGACGATACCGGCTTACCGATTCCGAGTCCGTCGGTGCACGATTAGGCGGCGCTGCCTGCCACGATATTAGTCGCATGTGCCGCATAATACGTGCTACAATTTACAGCATGAAAGTGGTTATCCTATATCGACCAAAATCCGAACATTCGACGGCCGTCGAATCGTTCGTGCATGACTATCAGATCCGTCATGGATCGGCCCGGCTAGAACTCGTTAATGTCGATGAGCGGGAGGGAATTGCGCTCGCCCGGCTGTACGACATTGTCAGCTACCCAGCAATCCTGGCGATGGCAGCGGACGGTACGCTGCTGCACATGTGGGCCGATCAGCAGCTACCGCTGATGGATGAAGTTGCTTCGTATATGGTCGAACGCTAAGCAGCGTTACTGTAAAAGCCATATCGGCTACCATCCTTTTATTATGCTTACGATTTATTTAAACAGGTTATATAGACAGTGTTATAATAACTGACATGAAACTGGTTATCCTTTGAAGCAAGTATGAAAAACTGAATATGAATGTGAAGCAAAAAAACAGGCTTACAGCTTTTGTCGCGGTGGCATTAGTGGGAGTTGGCGGCGCGGCGCTGCTGAATGCGTCGCAGGCCGCGACGCCGTTTGTAGCGGCTGAGCCTGAGACTGCTGCCATTGCAGTACCCGCAGCATCCATGGCTGATACGACAGCATCTGGTGGCAGGGCGGTCAGATTCAACCAGGCAACCGGTACGTTCCAGAGTAACTGTATCATTAAGCCGTCGGCTTGCGGTTACCCGGACGAAACCAATACCGGCGTACCATCTGGCACGACATTAACTAATAGCGGTTCGATAACAGTTACGGTAGCTGGTACGGTTATCTCAAACATGAACATTAACGGCCAGATAATCATCAAAGCCAATAATGTGACCATCCGCAATACTCGAATAACATCGGGTGCTTACTATCCAGTTGATTACCGGGATCCATACACTGGCCTAGTCGTCGAGGATACCGAAATCATCGGGACGAGCGTGAATGTGACAGCCGCTCTTAGCTTTCGCGGCTATACCGCTCGCCGTGTTAATGTCCATGGCTCAGCCGATGGTCTAAAAGTTGACGCTAATGTCACGATCGAAGATTCTTATATCCATGATTTAGCAACCAATTCCACGACGCACAACGACGGGTTTCAGACGACTGGCGGCAGCAATGTCACCCTACGGCATAATACCTGCAAGCTCAGTACGATGCCGACTGCCAATGCCTGTATCCAAGTTGGTACGGAATGGGCTAGTAATTCCAATTGGCTGGTCGCGAACAACTTGTTCGACGGCGGCGGTTGGACTATCAATGCTAGAGCTGGGAATACGGATATGACGGTTACTAATAACCGGTTTACGCGCAACGCCAGCTACGGTACCGGCGGCATACCAGGCAGTACCTGGACAGGTAATTATTTTGACGATAATGGAGCTGCCGCAAACTAAATCATGCCGTTCTATATGCGAACTGCAGTTTGAGCGGTATAATAATAGGTAATACGTTTCCTGGGCCAGATCTGGCGCCTGGATGGAGTGGCTATCAACCACAAGACTCTGCCACGCGGAGTGCGTAGCTGGAAGAAATCTTGATGCCTACATGCAGATAGAAATTAGATCTGGCCGGGACAGCCCGTAATAGCAATAACAAAGCGCCACTGAAGAGTCATCTCTTCTGGAAGTCAGATGGTACCGCCCTCAAGCCGCATTGGCATCGGGGTTCTGGCATTCGGAAGAGGTGACTTTTTATTTACAAATCTACGCAAAATAGCACTATATCGCTGGTTTACGCCAGCAGCAAGGAGTAATGCATGAAATTTCAAAAAAACAGCCGCCGCCGGGCGAATGAGTACGAAAAGGATCTGATCCAGTATTGGAAAGACAACAAAACATTCGAAAAATCAGTTGAGCAGCGCCCGGCTGATAATGCCTATGTCTTTTATGACGGGCCACCGTTTATTACCGGTGTCCCGCACCACGGAACGCTGTTGTCGAGCATCGCCAAGGATGTCGTGCCGCGATACTGGACAATGAAAGGCAAGCGCGTCGAACGGGTATGGGGTTGGGATTGCCACGGCCTGCCAGCAGAAGTGTTTACTGAGAAGAAACTAGGCATAGCTGACCGCCGCGACATCGGAACCAAAGTTAGCCTTGAAGATTACATCAATACCTGCCGTGAGAACATGGTACAGACAGGCAGCTTGTGGGAAGACACCATCGAACGTATCGGCCGCTGGGTCGACTTCAAGGGTGCGTACAAAACCATGGATAAAGACTACATGGAATCAGTCTGGTGGGCCTTCAAACAGCTCTATGACAAAGGCAAAATCTACGAAGGCGAGAAAGTGCTGTTGTATTGCACCCGCGATGCCACGCCGATATCAAAGGCGGAAGTTGCCATGGACAATAGCTACCAGGATGTGACTGATCCGTCGGTGTTTGTGAAATTCAAGCTGACAGGCGGGTTAGGCACGGAAACTAAAGGTGAAGCAGCAGAGCAGGTAGTTCAGCAATCCGATGCGGACACGTTTCTGCTCGCTTGGACAACGACGCCGTGGACATTGCCCGCCAACACTGCTGTTGCAGTCAATGCTCATGTGCAATATGCCGAGATTGAGGTCGACGGACAGAACCTAATCCTAGCCGAAAGCTTACTTGCCAAAGTGCTGACCGACGAAAAACATCAGCCAGTTCCATACACGCTCAAGCGGACATTGAAAGGTGAAGAGCTGGTCGGTATGTCATACGAGCCGTTATTCGAAGACCGTAATACACCGGATAATATGCAAGCGCACAAAGTCTGGCATGCCGATTATGTTTCGACGGAGGACGGTACTGGTATCGTCCACTTGGCGCCAGCCTACGGTGAAGAGGATTATGTTTTGTCCCAAGAAAAGGGCTTTCCGTTTGTCATAAATATTGATGACAACGGCTTCTTTAAAGATGGCGAATGGGTAGGTCAAAATGTCTGGGAAGCCAACAAGCCAATCGCCAAAACGCTGAAGGAACGCGGTGTTGTATACAAAATTGAGTACATCAAACACAGTTATCCGCACTGTCACCGCTGCGGCACCAAACTGATGTACCGCGCTCACCCCAGCTGGTTTATGGACATCGTCGGCGAAAAAGATAAGATGCTGGAAGAAAACGAAAATATCAATTGGTTTCCGGAGCATCTCAAGCACGGCCGATTCCAAAAGACCGTTGAAACAGCACCGGATTGGAACCTCAGCCGTGACCGCTTTTGGGCGACGGCTATGCCGGTGTGGAAGGGTACAGATGCAGACGGCAGGGAACTGGTAAAAGTAGTCGGCAGCTATGCTGAGCTAAAGGAACTGAGCGGTGAAGAATTGGCTGATTATCACCGGCCGTGGATTGATGATATCGAGTTCGACTACGACGGGGTACACTACACACGGATCGACAAAGTACTTGATTGCTGGTTCGAAAGCGGCAGCATGCCGTTCGCGCAGTTCCACTATCCGTTTGAAAATGTAGAAAAATTTGAGAACAATTTCCCCGGTGATTTCATCGTGGAGTACGTCGGTCAGGTCCGGGCCTGGTTCTATTATGTGCACGCGGTAAATACTGCGTTGTTCGGACATAATGCCTACAAGAATGTCATCACGACCGGTACACTGGCTGGCAATGACGGCCGCAAGATGAGCAAATCGTTCGGAAATTACACAGATCCGAACGAGTTGATGGACCAGTACAGTGCTGACAGCCTACGCTTCCTACTGATGAGCAGCCCGCTCATGAACGCCGAAGATTTTGCGCTGGTCGACAAAGACGTTGCTGATGTGGCCCGCAAGCTCAGTATGGTCTGGAATATGTACGATTTCTTTACGCTGTATGCTGAGGTTGACGGTTGGGAATCGCCGGATGCGGCTCACGGTTTGTATGACGATCCCCTCGACGCGCTCAGTAATCCGCTCGACAGGTGGATTGTATCGCGCGTCCATCAATTGACGGCAGAAGTCTCAGACAATATGGAGCGTTACGATGTGCCGAATGCTGCCAAGCCGATATTGCCGTTTCTGGATGACGCCAGCAACTGGTATGTCCGCCGCAGCCGTCGCCGGTTCTGGAAGTCATCTGTAGATGGAGCGGACGGCACGGACAGCGACAAGCAGGATGCGTACCGCACACTGCACTACGTCCTGGTGCGACTCGCGCATGTTTTAGCGCCGTTCACGCCGTTCCTGGCGGAAGAACTGTTCCACAAGCTGACAGGTGAGGAATCGGTGCATCTGCGTGACTGGCCGGAGACGGGGAAGATTGATACGGCTGTACTGTTTCAAATGAAGCGGGTACGGGAAGTGATTAATGAAGGTCTCTCGCAACGTGCCACCGCAAAAATTAAAGTTCGTCAGCCACTTAGTCAGGTTAGTATCGTTGATGATACGAAATGGACGACTGACGAGCTGACGGCCATCATTGCCGAGGAGCTTAATGTCAAAAATGTTGAGGTGCGACTACGTCCGAGCGCCGACGATGTAGAATCAAAATCCTTTGTCGAGCTTTGGGAAGAACGCAACGATGGACCGCCCAAAGTCGAAGTCGATATGACACTAACTCCTGATCTCAAGCGCGAAGGTCAAGTCCGTGAAGTCATCCGCCAGGTGCAGAATGCCCGCAAGCAAGCTGGACTGAATGTCGACGATCGCATCCGTCTGGAACTCGTCACGCATGACGATGAGCTAAAGCAGGCAATCGCCGAGCATGTGGCCACGATTCAGTCGGAGACGCTGGCAACCGAGCTGCAGACGGATGGTAGCGATATGGCAGACGGCTTTACGACTGCAGTCAGCATAGACGGCGCTGGGCTCGCTATCGCGATTATTGGACTCTAGCTTTAGTTTTATGGCGAGCACGCCGGTATGCTTTGCGCTGACATGCTCGCTTGACATAACCTTTTAGGCTATAGTGATGACATGCCCTCCGATACTCATGCCATGCTCCGACGCGTACGGCATTTGATATTTGGAATACTCATAATTTTGGCGCTTACAATACCCCTGATTATTCAGGGTGGTAGGGCCGATGTGCGAATTTTTGATATCGGTTTTAATCCGTATGCGTTGCTTTCATTCAGCGGATGTATGCTTAACGTTGCATTTCTCATATATATCCGTACCCTCAAACTCCAGGGAGACGAAGCGACATGGCTAACGTTTTGTATCGGTGCAGTTAGTGTTTTCGGGTTCGCCGAGACAATGCAGCGGCTTTCATTGACGATTGACGGTGCAATGTTTTGGGCAACGATGGGCGGTGTAGCCACAGAAGTAATACCGGTAGCCACATTCTTATTCGCGCTTGCATATACCCGGCCGACGTCTTGGTATTCGAGCAAAGTCGCATACATACTGCTGGCAACGATGCTCATGATCTTCTATCAGGCTAGTAGTACTGACCTGATATTTTTCACGGATCCTGGCCATGTCATGCAGTACTCATGGGGCTTTAATAATGAAATTGGTGATGCGTATATAGCGCAAGCCATATGGCAATTAGTGTTTTTTGGGGCCGCTTTTTGGCTGTTGCTGCATCTATATCGCACGACTACGAATACTGTTATCAAAAAACAGTCCATGCTATTTTTGGTTGCCATCGGTGTACCTGTTATCGGCGGTATGATTACCGATCTAGTATTGCCGGCTCTGTATATCACGACATTGCCGCCGCTGGCTACCTTCTTTAGTGTTGTTACTGCCGCTGGCCTTGTCTATGGAATTGCACGTTACCGGGTCTTGCGGGTTAGTCCGTCGCTGCTTGCACACAATATTCTGTCAGCCATGCATGAGGCCGTCATTGCGACCAACGATCAATCAGAAATTGAGTACATGAACGCCGAAGCTGAGAAAATTTTTGGCCGTCAGACGACACGCCCGATAATATTTCGTTTATTCGACCAGTTCGACAATGATGGGTTTGACGCAAATATTATAAAGTTGCAGCAAGGCGAAACCTATACTTTGGATAACCTGACGGTTACGGACCAGGAGTCTAAAAAGGTATACATGCAGGCTCAAGTGTCCAAACTGCACAGCGATAGTCTGATCGAAGGCTATTTGTTTGTTTTGTCTGATGTCACAGAACTGAAGCAGTCGTATAAAGCACTCGAGGCTGCCGACACAAAACTTATTCACGAAAAACAAAATGTTGAACGCAAGGTACATGAGCGTACTCAGGAGCTGACTGAACAACGGGCGCGGCTTGAGGCTTCCATCAACAGTCTGAACGCCGGGTATCTGATGACCGATCGCACGAATAATATATTAATTATGAATGGAGCTGCGCAGCATATGCTGTTCGGTCGAACTGACGCAGCGACTAAGTATACGCTCGAAGACATTGCAAAAATCTTTGGTACGGACTTTCAGTTTGTACGATCAGTTGAAGCCTGTCTGGAAAACGACAGGCCTATCGTCACGGACGCTGTTCTGCAAAACGGTAAAATGCTAAAAGTATTTTTGGCGCCGATTAGCGATACGACAGTTGAGACAGATCAAAAACTCGGAGTCGTAGTGCTTATCGAAGATATCACCGAGGCCAAGGTGCTTGAACGCAGCCGGGAAGAATTCTTCTCGATTGCATCGCACGAACTCCGTACGCCGCTCACGGCTATTCGCGGCAATGCCTCCATGATCAAGCAGTTTTATGCTGCGCAGCTGCAGGACACGGAACTGCATCAAATGGTTGATGATATTGAGATATCAAGCGTCCGTCTCATTGAAATTGTCAATGATTTCCTGGATGCTTCGCGCTTAGAGCAGGGGAAAATACAATTTCACTCTGAGGCTTTCCGGATTGAGGAAATTCTTGAGAATGTCGTATATGAAATGAGCGCGCTTGCGAGTCAGAAACACACGCATATACAGATCGATAAGACGCTTCACGCAACATCGCTTGTGTATGCTGACAAGAACCGTGTAAAACAAGTGATATACAACCTTGTTGGCAATGCTATGAAATTTACCGATAAGGGAGCGATTACCATTACGGTAGAACCGGCAGCCGCTTCGCTGAAAGTCAAAATAACTGATACAGGACCCGGTATATCAAAAGAAAACCAAAACTTGCTTTTCCGTAAGTTCCAGCAAGCTGGCAATAGTCTCCTGACGCGTGAGACAAGCCGTGGTACGGGACTCGGGCTCTATATATCAAAGCTCCTGATTGACGGTATGGGCGGCAAAATGGCCTTAGAGCGATCGGAAGTCGGCAGAGGATCCACGTTCTCGTTTACGGTACCGCTTGCGACGCAGGCTCAGATCGATGCACCTTTAGCCACGAAACAGCTGTAGTCTTGCTGTGCTGATCCGGTAGGCCGGCCGAGTCGAGCATTGCCGACTTTACAGAGGCCGATATATCTGGTACCATCTATTGGTAGGTAAATTCTAATAAGTAAGAGAAAAAATGAGCAAAGCAATCTCCGCAGTTATTGCAACTGGTAGTCACCAATACATTGTAAGCGTCGGCGACACACTGAATGTTGAATTAATCGAAAGCGACGATAAGTCTGTTTCCTTCGAACCGCTACTGGTCATCGACGGTAACAAAGTCAGCGTCGGCGCACCTGCCGTGTCTGGCGTTAAGGTCGTTGCTGATGTCCTTGAAGAAGTTCGGGCTGACAAGGTCACTAGCATCCGCTACAAGGCTAAAAAACGCGTTCACAAAGTTCGCGGTCACCGTCAACGTCTGACTCCGATCAAAATTACCAAAATAGCGTAACTGTACGTCTTCTGTTTTTAAAATGCATCGCCGCACGGCGATGCATTTTTCATAAAGCTGCCGCGCCAGCCCGTATCCGCTGTGACCACCTGTGGAAAAACATCGCAGCATATATTAGGTAATAATTACTTATAATAAATACAACATAAATAATACAACCAAATTTCATATATTTGAAAATATTAGGAATTAGCATCTGTAGATATACCATTTGGTTGTTTTTACAACTATTCAATGTATACCTTTGACTATATCACGTATGGATTATGATATTTGCCCAATAAACATTAGGGTTGTATCTGTTATCAGCATGCTTCAAAATAGTACATAAGCTTATTAGTCGCTTTACATAGCGACTTCAGCTAAAACCAAAAACATTATAAACAAATGTTCAAACAAACACCTCAAAAACGAGAACTGTTCCAACGTGTCCTGACGCCTGTCGTACTGGGTGTATTGAGCGTGGCCAGCATCTTGTATGCTGGCTTCGCTCTATTCCCTCAAACTGCCGCGGCTATTACGAGTAATACGATTAATTTTCAGGCTCGCCTGGAAGGTCCCGGGGGCAGTATTGCACCTGACGGTATGTATAATATCGAGTTTAATATCTACGCTACCAGTAGTGGCGGCGTATCGCTGTGGAATGAAGTTTATTATGACAGTAATGGATTAGCCGCAGGGAATGATAACAGAGTACAAGTGGTCAACGGCTACGTCAGTGTTTCACTCGGCTCCCAGACGGCTTTCCCAAGTACGATCAACTGGAACCAGAATCTCTACCTGACTATGAATGTGGGCGGGACAACACAGTCGTCCACACCGTCCTACGACGGTGAAATGAATCCTCGGCTCGCGCTTACCGCTGTGCCGTATGCCTTCCAGGCAGGGCAGTTGGCGCAGTTTAACAACGCGACTAACTTCACGAGCAACTTGACATTGGCTGCACCAACTGGTGGTAACCAGACCTTCGTCGTGCAGGACCAGGGGGCGGCGGGGGTGTATACGTTGTGTGTGCAGGGAGGCAGTAGCTGTGGATCTGGATCTGGCACAGACGCGAGTTATATACAAAATCAGAATGTTTCGCCGCAAACGGCAAACTTCAATATTTCCGGCAGCGGTACACTTGGTGGTTTGTTGACCGCCAATGCCGGACTGACAGTCGCAAGCGGTCCGGCCTTCATCAATTCGTCTAGTACGATCAATACTGCAATTACCATTGCTAACTTGGTAGCGGGGGGCGCTATAGGAACGGCGGCAGCGACAGTAGACGTTGCAACGACCATCGCCATTACGCAGACGACAGCAGGGCAAACGCTGACGATTCCGGCTCCGACTATCACGACCGCCGGACGGCTTTTGTACATAAGTAACACTGGTACTGTGAGCTTTACGGTCGGCGGGGTGAACACAATTCTTGTGCCAAACTCGACGACGACACTGGTATGGAACGGCACGCAGTGGACGTCGGCCGGTGTTGACAGCAGCGGCGCAAACTACATACAAAACACGACTACTCAGCAAACTGCCAATTTCAACATAATGAGCAACAGCGCATCCAGTGTGGCGGCGATTATTTCTGGAGCTACCAGTCAATCGGCCGACATACTGCGGATTATTGGCGGTGGACAGTTCAGGACGACCATAACGAGTGCGGGGCAGTTTCAAATCGCACCCAATGCTGGAGGTGGCACAGGGACAGTCGCTATGGCGGTAACCGCTAATGGTACACAACCAGCATTGACCGTATCGAATGTCGGCAGTGGCCTCAAGGCAACATCCAGCGGCAATAACACGAACTCTGCTGTTGAAGGAGTTGGTACGGCCGGCGCTACAGCAGTCCTGGGCGGCAGCACTACCGGGATTGGTGTCCGTGGCACGTCTACCAGTGGTTTGGCGCTGAGCGCAAGCAGTAATAGTAGTAACTCGGCGTTTTTCCAAAGCGGCACGGCGACTAATACGGCCGCTACCACCGTATCGCGGGCCAACGGCGCGCAAACCGGTGATTTGCTGCAGTTACAAGCCAATAACGGCGAAGTCCTGACTAGATATGATGCCAACGGAAATTACACGGGTAATGGTACGACTATTACCTTGAGCGCATTAGCGCCGGTAACTGGATTGAGTGCTACGCCAGCCGGCACCAGCTTCTATTACAAGGTCAGCGCCCTTAATGCGCAGGGTGAATCTGGCGTAACGACAGAAGTCTCGTCCGGTGCTGGTGCCACTGTCAGCTGGACGGCTGCTGCCGGGGCTACCAGCTACCGGGTATATCGCGGTACGACACCAGGCGGACAGAATGTCTACATTACGGTGCCAGGCAACGCTACCAGTTTGGGTAACGCCGATACGACTGCTACGAGCGGTTCGGGCAGTGCTCCCGGCAATGCCGCCAGTGGGTATACACTGTTTAGGTCGGTCAGTGCAGCTCAAACGGTAACGATGTCGGGCAATAACACGACCATAGCGAGTACCAGCACAGTCGGAAATTTCAGCACTGCATTAACGGTGACGTCTGCCGGCGGCGGCTATGCAGTATATGGATATAATACGGGCGGTATGGGTTTTGGCCAGAGCGGCGGCCAGGCTGGCGTATTTGGCGAATCTATTAACGGTGGCCGCGGTGTAGTGGGGCAGGCTGTCGGCACTGGCTCTATCGGCGTACTCGGGCACGCTGCCGGAAATTCCGGCATGTTCGTCACCCGGACATCCGGCAACGCTAATACGACGCTGGTGAGCCGGGCAGGACCACAACAGACAGGCAACCTGCTGGATCTCCAGGCTGCGAACGGTGAAGTTTTCAGCAAATTCAGTGCCAGCGGCGCCCTGACATCGTACGGCACGACAACAAATTTACTCGGACTGAACACGCCAGTTATAACGTTGTCGAGCGGTACTGCCGGAACCGCGTTTTATTACGTAGTGACAGCGACAAATGCTGCCGGTGAGACGGTCGCATCGAATACCATTGGCGCTACGACCAATACGGTCACGATTAGCTGGACACAAATACCAGGGGCGACTGGATACAAGATTTATCGAAATACGACGAGTTCGTTCGCCACTGGAACATTGCTGGCTGCTACCATCACAAATGGCACAACTACTAGCTATACTGGCACAGCCGGTGCTACGGGCGCGGGCGTTCCTCCGGCCACAACGACTGGCACGAAGCTGGCCGTGCAGGGGTGGTCGGGTCAATCTGGAAATGTATTCGAACTTATAAATTCTGCAGGTACCGTGGTAAGCAGTTTTAATACTGCAGGCGGCTTAACGGCGAGTAGTATTACCTTACAAAACAGCACCAACGCAAATACAGTCACCCTAGCTTCGAGTGCTACAAGTGCCAGCTATACGCTGACATTACCAATGGCTATCGGCAGTGCAGGCCAGTGTTTGTCCATTGTGTCGGTCGTATCGGGCAATGCGCAGCTTGGATATTCGAATTGTTCAGGCGGCGGCGGAGCAATACGTCGAACGACACTTGTACCACACTATACAGGTGCAATAACCAGGGCTGATGGCAGTGATAACAGCGGCACTATGTCAACGAATTATGACGCTGCGAACGTGCACTCATATTACAATTGGACGAGTACCGCGGGTACGCTCAATGACAATGAGGTAGTTGTCCGCAGCGCCATTCCGAGCGATTATATGAGCAATTTTGGTTCGTTTAAGATATGGACTTATGGTACGTCAAACTTGCCGGCAGACAACGATATAATCATCACTATCAAAGACGCTGCGGGGACGACATGCACAAATGCCGTATCGCTATTACCAGGCACTGCCAATACCTGGACGCAACAAACGGTCACCCTGAGCGGCTGTACCTACGCTGTCAATGATCTCATCACAGCTGTAATCCGTATGGCTTCCAGATCAAATAGCAACGTGCGAATAGGTGAAATAACGTATGAGTATACGAATTAGTCTGTTGATGTGCTGTATAACCCAGGGGGCAGGAGAGAGGTCTTGCATTGACCGTCTGACCACATTTGGTTATGCTTATGGTAGTTATGGTACTACCGAGGAGAAAGTGGAGTAGATTTGTTGTAGTTGCTGCTGTAATTACGTTATTTGCAGTGCTTGGAGCACAAATACTGACATGGTCGTCATCTGCCGCAACTAGTTCTGTCAGTGTTGAGGCCGAAGCGGGCGTAAAGACTGGGGTGGTATCTGATATCGCCGACAGTTCGGCAAGTAGTGGGAGCGGGGTAGTGTTCGGTAGAACAGTTCCATCAGGCGAGCAGTATTTGCCGATGTTACTACCATCCCAGGATGTACTGAAATCCAGCCCCAAAAAAGTATTTGCTCATTATTTTACGCAGTTTCCTATATCTATAGATAATAAACCGGCGGAGAGCGACTACTATGCGGTGAACTATTTAAATCCCAACGGCGAAAGCGGAAAACATAGCTCGTATGGAGGGTTTCTGCGTGAAAGGCCGTTGCCACGGCCGGTTATTGCTGCTGCTGATTGGCGGCTAGAGGATATGAAAACTGAGGTCAGGCGGGCAACAGGGGCCGGCCTCGACGGATTTACTCTCGACATGTTGTCACTCAGCGGAGCGCATTGGGATAAGATGCAATTGCTCCTGCAGGCGGCGACTGCCGTGGATCCAAAATTCAAAATACTACTTATGCCAGATGGCACGACCTCTGTAACTGCAGACGTTAATGCACTGGCTAACTCCGTTGCCGGCATGGCACAGAATTCCTCGGCGTACCGGCTGGCAGATGGGCGTCTTGTTATTTCGCCGTTTGCACCCGAACGCCAGGGAGCTGCCTGGTGGCAGAACTGGTTGGCTATAATGAAAAGCAAAGGAATCGATGTCGCTTTTGTGCCATGTTTTGTTGATTATCGAAACAATGTTGAGTCCTTTGCGCCATTTAGTTATGGATTATCGAACTGGGGAAGTCGCAGCCCCGCGGCGAATGCTAACATTGCCACCAATATAACGGATGCCCATAATCGAGGAAAATTATGGATGCAATCAGCCTCGACCCAGGACGAACGACCAAGGTCCGGTGTGTACGACGAGGCTCAAAATTCTGAAAATTACCGCTTAACATGGGACGGAGCAATCCGGGGGGATGCCGAATGGGTGCAAATACCCACCTGGAATGATTACACAGAAAGTGCGGAAATTGCTCCCTCAACGCATATCGGCTGGAGTCTGTTAGACCTGACGAGCTATTACGTCACCAAATATAAACTGGGTGTTGAACCGACTATAAGGAAAGATGTTGTCTATGTGTCCCACAGGGTGCACCCAGCCGCCGCTACGCCGACTGGGGGCCAGACGAGGCTTATGTTGCTGCGAGCCGGCAGCAGCCAGCCGAGAGACATGGTAGAAGCGTTAACTTTTCTAACTGCTCCAGCCAAGGTGAGTGTTAAGATCGGCGCTACGGCATATACGTATGATGCGCCTGCAGGTGTATATGCTAAGACGTATCCATTGGCAGCGGGTACTGTTTCAGTGAGTACTACCCGGATTACTACCGGTCAGGTAACGGCTACTGCAACATCGACATTTCCTGTTACTAACTCTCCGGTAGTCCAAGATCTCCAATATTATTTTACGAGTAGTGCCCGCTAGCCAGTGTCTGTTGACCCTTCGGCTGCTGTGGCCTGATAATGCCTGTGTATAAGTCTATGGAAATAACAAGAAATTAAGTTATTAATGTGATATATACAACAATTATATTACTACGATAGTTTATAAGTCATCTATTTTATGGTGATAAGTGTGGTATTAACAACACTATATGCTTATTTTATGACATTTTGCCGATTGCTTGGAGGAAAGGATATTTTATGCAATTGTCATTGATTGAGTACCATAAGCGGTTCATACTGTATACAAGCCATAGACGCTAAAGTTTATGGCGCTAGTTGAAGCTTTCTCGCAATTGCTTCAGCTAAAACCAAAAAACATACTCAAACAAATGTTCCAACAAACACCTCAAAAACGAGTACTGTTCCCACGTATCCTGACGCCTGTCGTACTGGGTGTATTGAGCGTGGCCAGCATCTTGTATGCTGGCTTCGCTCTATTCCCTCAAACAGCTACGGCTGCTGCC